>NZ_JBAMDD010000039.1:0-1154 GCF_036961565.1 Chitinimonas sp. JJ19 | reverse complement strand
AATGCGGTTGCCGTTCAGGTCTTGCTGCCAGGTGGTGGTGGCGCTGCCCTGGCTGTGGCGGGCGAGGCCGCCGGGGCCGCTGAGACCGTATTGGTAGCGGCTGGGTTGGGTGGGGACGCGTTGCTGGCTGGCCAGTCGCTGCCACAGGCCGCCGGCCCATTCCTGTTGCCCTAGCCGGTCGGCTTCGTAGCGGAATCAAGCGGCCTAATTCGCCGTACGCTTGGCAAAACACCGCCCCACGACGACGACCACTTGATCACACTGCAGTCATAAATTAGCCAAAGTTGACTCATCCACGGTAGCAGTCGCTAAAATCATTCTAACCGGACAACATTAAGACATGCTTCGTGCCATTATTATTCACCCAAAAAATAAGCAAGCCTAGCAGGTTCACTCTCAACAATCTCAATAACCTCCCGAGCGGCTTCACTTTCACCAACAATCAATTCACGATATAAAATCCAAAGCCCCTCTCGTGCCTTCTGCTGGCACTTAGCAGCCAAATCAATGTTGCCAATATCAATTTCGATCTCATGCGCAACACCAGAAACAATTTGAAACAAAAGCTCCAAAACGCAAATCTTTACGTAGTCAGGTCTCTCATCAAGCAACGCCGCCATCAGAACAGGCACGACAAACTCTGCCACTCCAAATAACTGCCCTTGAACTACCACATGGTTCTCAAGCTTCCAATATGCCTTTCCAGCATCATCAGGTGTTAGTGCATCAAATAACTCGACAAGTGCTACCGGGATATTGACAGCAGGCCCTGAAGCCTCCCGCAACTGCCCCCATGGAAGTCTATTCATTTCATAACTTGCAAGAGACCTAGCCATTATTTACTCCATGACCCATTAGGGTCGTATTTCACATCATCAGGGAACTGGTTCTTGTTGTATTTTCCTTGACAGTTTGCACACACAGGAATCTCTATTTTCTCAAGCTTTCCTGTAGCGGGGTTTCGTCTCCAGCCAACTGCCTTAGTCATTTTGGCATCTGACCCCAATTGGCGTGCAATATCATCCTCTGCGCACCCCATTGGATTACTAGAGCAACCAGATACAACTTTTCCATCCTTATATCCACCTGCATAGGTGGCATGCTTTCGCTTCAAAGCATCAGCTATAGCATCTCGCGCTGCTTCAGCTTCCTTT
>NZ_JBAMDD010000038.1:0-1198 GCF_036961565.1 Chitinimonas sp. JJ19 | reverse complement strand
GGTATGTGGATGGGAATCCGCTTAGCTATAGCGATCCAAGTGGTTTGGCTCGAGTTTTGGGTGCGCCAGAAGGATTTACTGAGCGAATGGCATGGGGAAAGAAGTATGGGGTGCTTTTCCCCTTGCTAGACGAAATGCAAGCCAAGATCAATAAGTTATGCAAGGGAGATAAGGGCAGAATCCAAAAGATATTTGATGGGTGGACTATTACTGTAGATCCAAATATTGCCAATCCTGCGCGTCGAGCTCGACAAACTTACGCGACGACGAAATATGGCAATCAATCAACCCAGTTTAATTATGGGTTCTTCAATTCTGCTAGTGACGGGCCTGGAGTTAACGCTATATTTGCGCATGAGTTTAGGCATCTAATGCCGGAAAATAATAAAATTGACGCTGCTGCCGACTTAGGTGCAGCGCTGAGTGGTAAGCCTACAGACTCTAGATACGAGCAGGACGCAGACGCTTGGGCTGCGAAATGGGTTAAGGAGAACTGCACGTGCGGATTCTAAAATTTATCTTTGTAATAGTCGCTTTCATTTTCTTTTCTTCCCGCTCTCTGGCCGAAGGGGTGGAAAGTAACGAAATAGGCTATGCATCCGTATTTGATGACAAAGGGGTTACGCTGGGATTCGACGAGAACAGTGTTAAGTTATTTGATTTGAGTATTCCTGCGATACGCTGTAGGGATGAGGAGAAATTTGTTTGTATAAAGTCAAAGAATTTTGTTTTTTCTATCCCAAGAAAAATGGATGGGATTCGTAGTTGGCATCATGCTGGCGCTTATTACCAGATAATGCAAAGTGCGGAGGGGAATGTTTTTGGAAAATTTATTCGATACAAGATAATTCAGCAGCGATGGAGAGGGCTGATTTCTAGCTATGCCTATTCGGAAGAGCGAGGCGTTTTTGCAATAATGGCTAAAAATAGGCACCAGCTTCTATTGGTAGGAAATTGTGGGATCGCGGCAATATCCAATCAAGACGGGTGTGAGGCCGCAGGTGTTACAGCCACATTTCACGCGCAATAACTTCTGCGCCTTTATGAAGGTCAGCTGTATGACATCCACCCCGACCACCTAGGCACGCCCCGGCTGGTGACGGACAGCCAGCGGCGAGCGAGGTGGCTGTGGCACAGCGAACCGTTTGGCAGCACCGCACCGCAGGAAGACCCGGAGCAGCTGGGCCAGCCGCTGGAG
>NZ_JBAMDD010000037.1:0-1198 GCF_036961565.1 Chitinimonas sp. JJ19 | reverse complement strand
TTGACCTTCCCCCACGCAGGTCTACCAAGAATTAGTTAGCATGAAGGGCAAAGGAGCCCCTCATGAGGAAGTCCCGATTCACTGAAGCGCAGATCATCGCCATTTTGAAGGAAGCCGAAGCGGGTATTGCAGCGGCAGAGCTTTGCCGCAAGCACGGCATCTCGGATGCAACCTTCTACAACTGGCGAAACAAGTTCGGCGGCATGGATGCGTCCGAAGCCAAGCGGCTTAAGCAACTTGAAGAAGAGAATGCTCGACTCAAGCGTCTGGTCGCCAACCAGGCGTTGGATATCGACATGCTCAAGGAAGTGCTGGGAAAAAACTGACTCGGCCCGCAGCACGGTGTGCCGCAGCAAGGCAGTTGATCGAACGGCACGGCATCTCCGAGCGGCGGGCCTGCGGGCTTGTGATGGTGACGCGCAAGACCTTCCGGCGAGTACCTACGCCGGACGAGGATGTGGAGCTTCGGCAGCGGCTATGTGAGCTGGCTGAGCAACGTCGTCGCTTTGGTTCGCCGCGGTTGCACGTGCTGCTGCAACGTGAAGGTTGGCGGGTCAATCACAAGCGCGTCGAACGGGTTTACCGGGAAGCCGGGCTATCCCTGCGGCTACGCCGTCGGCGCAAGCGGCCAAGCCACCTGCGTGTGGTGCAGCCGCCTCCCAGCGGACCGAACCAGCGCTGGTCCATGGATTTCGTGGCCGATACGCTCTGGCATGGGCGTCGGATCAGAACGTTGACCGTCATCGACACCTGGAATCGGGAAGCAGTCTGGATCGAGGTGGATCACTCGCTATCGGGTAAACGCGTTGCGCGGGTGCTGGATGGGCTGAGAAGCCTGGGTAGGTTACCCAGCCAGATCCAGGTGGACAATGGATCGGAGTTCACCAGTAAGGCATTGGATGAATGGGCTTACGAACATGGTGTCCGGTTGCAGTTCATTCGGCCAGGCAAGCCGGTGGACAATGCCCATATAGAAAGCTTCAACGGCCGGTTCCGAGAGGAGTGTTTGAATCAGCATACCTTCCGAAACCTGCACGATGCGCAAGAGAAGATCGAGGCATGGCGTCTCGATTACAACGCGGCCCGACCACATAGTGCGCTGGGCTATTTGACCCCGGAGGAATACCGGGAGAGACATCAACCCCCAACCGCTCAGATTGCTAATTTATGAGTGGTAGACCGATTGGGGGAAGGTCAG
>NZ_JBAMDD010000036.1:0-1334 GCF_036961565.1 Chitinimonas sp. JJ19 | reverse complement strand
ATTCCGTACGATCAGGGAGCACAATCATCTGGCAAGAAGTCATAGAGCGGTTCGAGCAGCAAGCACCCGGCGCAATGATGGCGCATCTGGCGTTGGACCAAGCACTGCCGGCCTGTTGGATCGACGAGGTGTTCCAGGCGCATCGGCAACGGCAGTACCCGCGCGAACTGCTGTTCTCCAGCGTAGTGGAACTGATGCTGCTGGTCACTCTGGGACTGCGACCTTCGCTACACGCGGCAGCACGCAAAATGGCCCAGCGGCTACCTGTGTCGCTGGCTGCGCTGTATGCCAAAGTGCAGCGTACCGAGCCTGCAGTCCTACGCGCGCTGGTGCAAGGCAGTGCCCAGCGCTTGGGGCCGCTGGTGGATGGCCTGTCCAAGCGACAGAGCCTGCCGGGCTGGCAGTTACGGGTATTTGACGGCAACCACCTGCCTGCCAGCGAGAAGCGGCTGGGGGCCTTGCGCGGATTCCGCGGCGCAGCACTCCCAGGCCACACATTGGTGGTATACGACCCAGACAACGCACTGGTGTGCGACATCGTGGCGTGCGAGGACGCGCACGAGAGCGAACGCACGGGCGCGGCGGCGCTGATTGAGCGAGCGCAGGCGCAGCAGGTGTGGATCGGCGACCGGCACTTCTGCACCCAGGCGATTCTGCAAGGGCTGGCCGAGCGTGGCGCGAGCTGCATCGTGCGCGAGCATGCGCGCCATCCTCGATTGCGCGCGAGCGGGCCGTGGAGTGAACCCACCGAGATCGAAACCGGGTATCTGCGCGAGCAGACCATCGAGCTGGCCGAACCGCAGGAGAGCGTGCTGCGGCACTGGCGGCGCATTGAGCTCACACTGCACACGCCGACCGAGTCTGGTGATCAAGCTATCGTGCTATGGAGCAACCTGCCGCCCGAGATCGACGCAGCCACCATCGCACGGCTGTACCGCATGCGCTGGCGCATTGAGGGCATGTTCCAGCGCCTGGAGTCGGTGCTGCACAGCGAGATCAAGACGCTGGGTCACCCAAGGGCGGCGCTACTCGGCTTTGCGGTGGCGGTACTGGCGTACAACGTGCTGGCTCTGCTCAAACAGCTCATCGAGCACGCACACCGCCACAGCCACCCCGAGCTGGACGTGTCCACTTATCACTTGGCAGTGGACATCGCCAGCGACTACGGGACGATGCTGCGCATGCTGCCTCCTGAGCGACTACCGTGCGCCGACGACCCTCCCCAGCAACTGCTCGAACGCCTGCTACGGCTGGCGAGCCGGATGAGTCCGAAGCAATTGGCCACTTCCAAGCGCAAGCCCAAGTCCGCTCAGGCCAAAGGCTATGTCGATGGC
>NZ_JBAMDD010000035.1:0-1548 GCF_036961565.1 Chitinimonas sp. JJ19 | reverse complement strand
CATGTTAGCCCGCATGTTCGATCATCGCAACGTCCGCCTCACCACCCCCCTCGGCCCCGAAGCCCTCATCTTCCGCCGCCTGGACGGCCACGAAGCACTCGGACAGATCGGCCAGTACAGCCTCACCGCGCTCTCCAAGCGCCCCGACCTCCCCCTGGACAAACTCGTCGGGCAGCCCCTCACCATCAGCTCCGACCTCATGCTGATGGCCACCCGCCATCTCAACCTCTATGTCTGTGAGATGTCGCTCAAGGGCAAGGAAGGCGACTACTACGTCTACGAGGCCATCCTCCGCCCCTGGCTCTGGTTCCTTACCCGTACCGCCGACAGCCGTATCTTCCAGGAACAGAACACCCCGGACATCATCAAGGCCATCTTTGCCGATCACCCCCTGGCCAAGTTCGAGTTCCGTCTTACCCAGTCCTATGCCCCCCGCGAATACTGTGTGCAGTACCGCGAGTCGGATTACAACTATGTCGCCCGCCTGTGCGAACAGGAGGGCATCTATTTCTGGTTCGAGCACAAGGACGGCCTGCACACCCTGATCCTGGCCGACGCGCTCTCTGCCCATGCCCCCGCCCCCGGCTATGCCCATATCCCCTTCGAACAGGGTGGCGGCGATGGCGGCATGACCTCGGACCGCGAGCACCTGGAGCACTGGAACTACACCAAGTCTGTCCAGCCGGTGGACTATGTCCTCACCGACTACGATTTCCAGAAACCCCGTGCCGACCTCACCGTCCGCTCCCGCGTTGCCCGTGAGCATGGCGAAGCCCGCCATGAGGTGTTCGACTACCCTGGTGAATACGACAACCCGGCTGTCGGCGAACACTATGTACGGGTCCAGCTCGATGCCATGCAGGCCCGCCAGGAAACCGTGCGTGGCCAGGGCAATGTGCGGGGCCTGCCGGTGGGGGCGCTGTTCACCCTGAGCGATCACCCGCGCGGCGACCAGAACCGCGAGTACCTGGTGACCAGTGCCCACCTCAGCTGGTCGGAAGCCTCCTACGAATCGGGGGCCGGCGACTGGGTCTGCCTGTGCCAGATCGAGGCCCTGCCCAGCAGCCTGCCCTTCCGCCCCACCCGCTACACCCCGCGCCCCTTTGTACAAGGCCCGCAGACGGCGGTAGTGGTCGGCCCGCAGGGCGAGGAGATCTACAGCGACCAGTACGGCCGGGTCAAAGTGCAGTTCCATTGGGATAGACGCGGCCAGCGCAACCAGCACAGCTCCTGCTGGGTACGTGCCTCACAGCCCTGGGCGGGCCAGAACTTCGGTGCCATGGCGGTGCCACGCATCGGCCAGGAGGTGGTGATCAGCTTCCTGGAAGGGGATCCTGACCAGCCCTTGATCACCGGCCGGGTCTACAACGCCGGCCAGATGCCGCCGTGGGAGCTGCCGGCCAACCAGACCCAGACCGGCATGCTGAGCCGCTCCACCCCTGGTGGCAGCTACGACAACGCCAACGCCATCCGCTTCGAGGACAAGAAGGGGGCGGAAGAGCTGTGGCTGCATGCAGAGAAAGACCAGCGCATCGAGGTGGAGAACGA
>NZ_JBAMDD010000034.1:0-1645 GCF_036961565.1 Chitinimonas sp. JJ19 | reverse complement strand
GTGAGCGCATACGCATTACGCAGTCCCGTGATGGCGGCGCCTCAGTCGCAGTCACCGACCTACGCTACAACACGGCTGGCCATTTGGTGCACCAGGCTCAACTGAACAGCGGTGCCAATAATCCCTATGCGGCGCCGCGCGAGCAGTTCTGGCGCTACGATGCCGCAGGCCGCGTGATTGTTGAGTCCTACAAGGAAGTCGCGGGTGGGAAGGATCTGGGCTGGACCCAGAGTACCCGCTATGATGCCGCCGGCCGTATTGAAGAAGTCAGCGGTGACGGTATACAGATGCGCTACTGGTACGATGGCGCGGATAACCGTCGTGTCATCCTGGGCGCCAGCGGGGCCAACGGCAGTTGGAGCGGCGTGGCGCGCTGGAACACCTATGACGAACTAGGCCGGACTGTTATCACCGGCGGTCAATTGGATGCCAGCAACAACATCGCCATCACCGCGATGCAGACCCAATATGGCTACGGACTCAAGCCCGTGGTGTTCAGCACCGAGGTCGCTTCCTTTGTGAACTTTGGCTCAAGCTCGCAGCGATCCATCAACAGCCGACAGTTCAGCTACCTGGGATCGGGTGGGCAGCAGACCAGCGCCACCTCGCTTGATGCCCTGGTGGCGGGCAATCACATTGAACACTATCGATACGACGGCTTCGGACAGTTGCTGCAAATCCAGTTGCAGACTCCCAATAAGGGGACCCTGCTTCAAACCCGCCGCCAGCTCGATTACGCCGGTCGCGTCGTGGTCGATGAACGGCGCAAGGATGATGGCAGCCTGCTGCAGCGTACCCATGTGCGCTTTGATGCTGATGGCCGTGCCCTGCAGCAGGAGAGCTATGATCACGCCACCGCCTATCGTGCCGAGCTGACCGAAAAAGAACGCTTCGTGGATAATACCGGCAAGGTAGGGCGCGTTTACTATCAGTACACCCATGCTCAGGGCCAGCAATCCATTACCGACTACAGCTATCGGCTAGAACGTACCGAGGGCTACACGGCCTATCTGGCAGGGGGCGGTACTGACAGCTATACGTTTACCTATGCGGCTTACCAGCGCTGGCAGCAAACCACGCAGGATCGCGTCAGCACGATCGGAGAAGGGGCGCATACCAAGAGCATCACCACCTACAACATCGATGGCGCAGTCATCCACACCGAAGTGCCATTCGGCGACGCTCACGGGCTATACACGCAGAACCGGCGCCACACGGTAGATCTGCAGGGACGTATCCTGGACAAGTTTGATCCACACCCACACGTCGATTATGTCGGCTCGCATGTCCGCTTTGCCTTTGCGGGCGGTGCAGCGATTGCCAGCACTGGGGGGTATGGCGAATCGATATTCGACATGCAGAATGCCTCCCCCAGCTTGCATCGCCTGGGCTCCAGCAGCACGCTCACCTATGTGGTGGCCAACGGCGACACGCTACAGAGCGTAGCCGCCGCCGTCTGGGGTGATACCAGCCTGTGGTACCTGATCGCCGAAGAGAACGGCCTGGCCACCGACCCCTCGGCCAGGTTGCAGACTGGCATCAGCCTCAAGTTGCCAGACGTCACCAGTCCGGCCAACCGGGCCGACACCTTCAAGCCCTACAACCCGGGCGAGATTGTTGGCGACACCACGCCGGGTCTGCCACC
>NZ_JBAMDD010000033.1:0-2377 GCF_036961565.1 Chitinimonas sp. JJ19 | reverse complement strand
GTTTGGCGATGCGCTGGGGAATAGCATTGCGGCGAATATGCAGTCTGGGCCGAAGGTCAGTACTGCGGGTATGGGTGCGCAACTGATCGAAAGTATCTCAGCGCCGGATGGGGATACAGCTAGCTTCGCGGCTAACTACGTTTACGACAAGTTCGGCGCCGGCGCGTGGGATCGGATGGCAGTAGAGCAGCTACAGGCAGATAGAGTCGAAATGCTGGCTAGCCTAGCCAGAGCGGCATCAGGGGAAGTACCTGTGTTTGGTATTGATCCAGAGAGTCGTTACAGCCTCCATGAAGACATGTTGTGGGACTTCCCAGGCACGCATAGTGGTGGTCAGCAGTTCATACCAGGCGGCGGCAGTAACAGCGCCCCTGCACCACTACAATACCGCCCTGTTACGTCGGTGGTTCCCCGTATTTCACAGAATCCTCGCCTACAGGCATTGGTAGAAGCTGTAGGAGAAGCCGCGGGTGCAGTTAGTACTGGCGATCCCGACATCGCTAGGCTTAAGAACAGGGTCACGCTAAACGCACAAATCGCTGAGTTTGAAAAGCTGGCAGGTTATAAGCCGAACTTAAAGGTCGTGTCTGCACCTGGTGTGGATAACAGCTATTTGCAGCTTGTTATGCTGGCTGAACAAAAGAATGCACTCTTGCTGCAGAAGAATGCCCCTTTGGTTCAGGAGGCGGAGAAGCTGAGCGCTACATTCCGCACATTGACAGATGATCAGCAGAAGGGATTTGTTGGGCAGAGCATTCGAAGTAATATTGAAAAGCTTGCACGCCAACTTGTCATTGATCCTAATGCAACAAGGGCCAATGCTGTCATATTCAAGCAATACATTAATGAGGTTGAGAGCTTCTCCAACTTCAGGCTTGGGATGGACCAAAGAAACATGCTGAAGGACTTTTTGCGGCAGGACAACAATGGACTGAGAAAGCTCTCTCCGCAAGAGGCCAAGGCTCATCGGTGGTCCAACTCCACACGCGATTCACTTATTAAACAGTGGGAGGAGTTGACTGCACAGAAATGGCCAACCTATGCTGCGGATAAGCTCTCAAAGCGTGGTGCGGTATATATCCGGAAAGGAGAGTATTTTGATGCCCATGAAATTATACCTAATCAGTATAATGCACCACATGAGTGGTGGAACATAGTCCCCGCTGAAAGGCCTAACGCTCATCAGGGTGGTATCCACGGCGTAGGCAGTGGATATTCCAAAATTGTTAAGAAATTCTAAGGGGGAGTAAAGTGTTTGATCTTAATGAGCTTAAGCGTTTTATTGGTTCTGAGTCTGGGGTGAGAAGACTATTGCCTGTTAGTGCTGACGATGTCGCACAGGCAGAGTTAGAGCTAGGGTTTCCATTGCCATCAACCCTAAAGGACTTCTATTCTCAGATAGGTTACGGCTGGCTCGGATCTGAATCAAGGGTAGATGTAAGGAATTTGATAGTACACCCTCTTGATCTGGTCGACTTGTACAAGGGAGAGTCCGAATTCTCACCCCCAGAAGGATTCTTGGCGGGTGACTTGCCGGTTTTTGACTGTGGTGGCTTCAGGTTTCTGGTCATGCGTCCAGATTCCGGCTCACAGGAAGTTTATCGCGATGACGGCGGCACCCTTGTGATTGCTGAAGATTTCATTGCCTTTGTTGAGAAGCTTATAAATGACCCGCTTTTTTACGAATAGCGTGTTGCGCGCCTCGTTACGGCAGTGGGAGTTTAGAGTGACGCGGGGTCTTGTATTTTGCGCGTAGACCACACTGCGTCGCATGGGTAGATCACAAAGCCGGTACCAGGCTCATCCGCACCGGCTTTTTACCACCTACGCTGTTGTATGCCCGTTCGCAGTCTGTTCTAGGTGCGTTCTACATCCGTTCTACGAACGCACCTAGAACGATCCGCCCGTAAAATCCCGTCGCTGGCTAAAACCGATTACAGATCAATAACTTGGCTCAGATTTTCGGGAAGCCCGCGCCCCAGCACTTCTGTCACGCTATGGTCGTGATCACAGTCGCAAATAGCGAGAAAAACATCGCACTTAATTTGGAAAATTCGCAAATAAAATGGGAAGTGACACCTTGGGCCAATCCGCCGGCGCCAGGTTGACCGTGATACGCCGGGCATGTGGAATAATGGGGTCAGGTCTCAATACTGTTCGGATAGAAGATTCTGTACCATGCTACACCCAACCTTCTACTGGGAGTGGCAATGGCACGAACCAAGGCAGTCCTGGTTAATGGTGGTTCACCATAGCGAAATTCATCTATCCGAACAGTATTGGGTCAGGTCTTGTGTTTTGCATTTTCCAAACTACCTTTCAGTGCAAATAACAAGACCTGACCCTGCTGCCGTGCTGCTGTCGTGACCCTGCTGTC
>NZ_JBAMDD010000032.1:0-2653 GCF_036961565.1 Chitinimonas sp. JJ19 | reverse complement strand
CCGCTCAGTTATACCGATCCAAGTGGACTTTTCCTCCTCGGCGCTGCAGGCGCGGCCCAAGCAACTGCTGCCAGTAGTGGTTTGGGAGTAGGGGCAAGCACGTGGCGTAGCGATTCAGCACAGCGAATGATGGAAGAATTGGGCCTGGATGGTCGGAGTTATTCCAGTGTAAATGCATCGGGTGCTAAGCAGGCTATTAATGATCCTGCTGCTAGGGCGGAATATGACGCCTATAAGGCGAGGTGTAATCAGTCGCCGCCACCAGGTATGGATCCATGCGCGCTGGCGCAATGGAAGCTGAGGCGTAATAAGGATTGCCGCAATATGAGGCAGGGTTGGGATGATAAATGGTTGCCTGGGCGTCATGCGGATGACATTCTAAATCTGGATCGTGGAATCCAAAAATTAGAGCAATGGATTGCTGATAACTGCAAAGGATGCCAGATACCATGAGTAAAAAAATTTCTGTTGCCGATGTTTTGCGGCGCTATCTTGATGAGGATTTGCCTGAATTTAGTGAAATCGAACTTACAGAGATAAATCAAGTGGGTAATTTTGGAAATCGCCCAATTCATGTTGCATGTGTTCGTGGTGATATTTCAGAAATAAATGCGCTACTAGATGGTGGTGCTGATGTTAATGTGGTTGGCGAGTTTGGTAATACACCGCTGCACGAGGCTGTTGGGCAGGGGCACTGTGATGTGGTCAGATTGCTTCTTGACGCAGGTGCCTTGTTTACCCTAAAAAACGATTTTGATGAAACTGCACTTGATCTTGCATTAATGAAAGGCCTTGATGATATTGCAAGCTTGTTAGCAGGCCGTTGAAAAAAAACCGCATCTTGTCCAGCACGCTTATGACTAGGGGGCAGGTCTCAATACTGTTCGGTTAGATTGATTTCTGCGGTCGCTGCCGTGGATGAATCAACTTGGGCTCAACCATGGTCACAGCGCAATCAAGTGGCTGTCGCCGTGGATAGCAGTGATCGTGCGAAGCGTATGGTGAATTGCGCCGCTTGAGCTGTCGCGGCGCTCGCTGACTCAAGGTACGTACATCCAGCAGCTTTGCCGCAATGCCCGGCGACTCACGGAACCACCGCTTTCTTCGTCTTGGCCAACCTGGGGAAAGGCATCCGGCTGGAGTTGGCTGCGGCGCAGAAGCCCGTAACGGCTGGGCCAGCCGCTGGTATTGAACCTGCGGTTTGCGGGTCAGTGCCATGATGGGGAGAGCGGGCTGTTCTACAACGGGTTCCGGGATTATGATCCGCGGACGGGCCGGTATATCCAGAGTGATCCGATAGGCTTGGCGGGAGGGCAGTGGTCGACGTATGCGTATGTGGATGGAGATCCGCTGAGTTATATTGATCCTGACGGTTTGAGGCCTAATCCTTATGTTGGTCGTTCTTACGGCTCCGGGAATGCAGCACAGCGACGCTATGATCGTCGCCATAGGCCGAGTCCGCCGACCTTGCGACCACCAAATACCGCGAATGCAGAAGAGGCTGGTGGTTATTTTGGAGAGCAAGGGGAGTTCGTGTGTTTACGGTGGAAATGCTCGCTTCAAGCAACTCAGGAGTGTGTAGCCAATCCCGATAATGGGAAAAGGAAATACTCTGATTTTATCCCTCATGCTACAAGCTTGGAGGATCCGCCGCGCGGTTGTGTTTGTGATTACCGTGGCTATAAACCAGCAACTACCTCAGGGAAAAAAGCCGAGGAGGACTATTTTGAACTGGCCAATGATGCAAGAAAGAACTGGTGGCTTGGGAGGGTATTCCGTAGATGAATAGTAGTTCATCGCCAAAATTATTAGCTCTACTGGGTATGTTTTGTGCGCTGGTTACCACGGTTGGCTATCTATCATCCGAGCCAGTCATGCTTCAGTGCACAAAGCATTGTTGGTTGAAGTCACTACTCTATGTTATATTTGGCGAAAATGGTGCTCAGATAGTGATGTTAATCATCGGGTGCATTGTATCACTAGCCTTTTTCTATGGTGCTTTAAGCGCAGCAAAGAAAGGGGCTGGGGCCGATGGAAAAGTAAAAACCAAAACAAGGAATGCTTAAATGACTCCGCAACAAATTGTTGGGCTGGGTGTTAGATTGTTTTCTATTTGGTTGGTTATATCTGGGGTGCCATACCTTTCAACTATCCCGGTTGCTTTGGCGTCGCAAGAGCTATCTCAAGAAATAATATCGGCTCTGTTAATAGGTTTTTTCCATTTGATTTTTGCTGCGCTAATATGGCTCTTCCCTATGGTGGTGGCACATAGCCTGATACCAAAAACTGAGTTCGAGAACTGTCTGAAAATTCGCCCGGATGAGATGGCATCAGTAGGGGTTTGTTTAATGGGTCTCTGGGGGATTTCATTGGCTGCGCCCGATCTTTTATCCTATCTATTTCAGGTCTATCTAAATTCAGGGGGTGAATCTATTTGGGCTGCGCTTGATGCAAGGGGGAGGGCTGATGTTTTCTTTATAGTTGTTGAATTGGCAATTGGCCTTGGGTTATTTTTTAATGCTGCCAAGATTGCAAGGTTTATCACGCATAAATTTGACCGGTCAGATAGTTAACTGGTGTTCATTGTTAATCCGTAAGGGATTGCTAACTTTCTATAAAGTATTGTCACTGGCGTGAGACAAGTACCGGCCCG
>NZ_JBAMDD010000031.1:0-3643 GCF_036961565.1 Chitinimonas sp. JJ19 | reverse complement strand
CACGCGGTTGCCGTTCAGGTCTTGCTGCCAGGTGGTGGTGGCGCTGCCCTGGCTGTGGCGGGCGAGGCCGCCGGGGCCGCTGAGACCGTATTGGTAGCGGCTGGGTTGGGCGGGGACGCGTTGCTGGCTGGTCAGTCGCTGCCACAGGCCGCCGGCCCATTCCTGCTGCCCTAGCCGGTCGGCTTCGTAGCCGAGGGTGACGAGGATGTCGCCCAGGGTGAGGGCGTTGATCCGGCCGTTCTGGTCGTAGTTGCGGCGGTAGCTGTGGCCGTTGCCGTATTGCCAGCTGCGGGCGGGGCCGAAGGGTTGGTACTGGACGTTGTCGATCACTACCTGGGTGTCGGTATCGCCGTTGCCTTGGGTGTGGATGCTGCTGATGCGGCCTTGGGCGTCGTGGCGGTAGTGCACCAGTCGGCCGCTGGGGTAGCGCAGTTGGGTGAGGCGGCCGGCGGAATCGTGCTGGTAGTGGGTGTTGAATTGGTGCTGACCCAGGGTTTGGCTGTGGGTCTGGACCTGTCCGTCGGGGTGGTATTGCCATTGCAGGCTGACGTTGCCGGTGCTGAGGTGGGTCAGGCGGTTGGTGGCGCTGCCGCTGCTGCCGTATTGGTATTGGGTGACGATACTGCCGTCGGTGCGCTGGGTGAGCCGGCCTTGGGGGTCGTACTGGTATTGGCTGGCTTGGCGTGCATCCTGGCGGGTGAGGGGTTGGCTGTCGGGGCCATAGGTGTAGCTGGTGGTGCCACTGTCGGGGCTGGTCTGGCTGAGCAGCTCGCCGAAGGCGTTGTGCTGGTAGCGGGTGGTGAGGCCGCGGGGGTCGGTGATGCTGGTGAGCTGGTCGAGGCTGTCGTAGCGCCGGCGGGTGCTGCCGAACTGGGGGCTGCTGGTGATTTCGAGGCGGTTGAGGGCGTCGTAGCCGTAGGATTGGCTGCGGCCTTGGGCGTCGGTGTGGTTTTGCAGGTTGCCGTTGGCGTCGTAGCTGTACAGGCGGGTGGTGCCGTCGGCTTGCTGTTCTTGCAGCAGTTGGCCGTGGGCGTTGTAGACCCGGCTGATGGTGTAGGTGGTGGCGGCGTGGGGGGCGGTGGCGAGGGTGGCGAGGGCGAGCCAGAGCAGGAGGTGTCGCATGGCTTAGTCTCCTTGGCTGCCGTGGCGGGGGGTGTTGGGGGCGAGGTCGCGGGTGATGCGGGCGAGGTTGGCGGACAGGCTGCCGCTGTTGTCGCTGATGGCTTCGTGGGTGCGGTTGCCGGCGGCGTCGAGGGTGTAGTCGATGCGGTTGCCTTGGCTGTCGGTGATCTGGATCAGCCGGTGGGCGGGGTCGTAGCGGTAGCTGATGTAGCTGCCGTCGGGGGCGGTGACTTGTTTGAGCAGGCCGGTGGGGTGGTATTGGTAGCCGGTGGTCTGGCTGCCGACGGTCTTGCTGAGCAGGCGGCCCATGGGGTCGTACTGCCAGCGGGTGACGATGCCATCCGGCTCGACCATGCGGCCGGGCTGGCCGATGGCGTTGTAGTCGTCCAGTTGGGTCTTGAGGCCGCCGGGTTCGGTCACTTCGGTGAGGTTGCCCTGGTGGTTGTAGTGCCAGCTGGTGGTGCGGCCGGCAGGGTCGATCTGGCTGACCAGTTGGTTGGTGTTACTGTAGCCGTACTGCCAGCTGCGGGTTTCGCGGGTCTGGGTGTCAGTGATGCGGCGGACCAGCAGGTTGCGCCGGGTGTCGTATTCCATGGTGGTGGTCTGGGCGGGGGTTTCTATGCTGACCGGCCGGGGGAACTCGGGGTGCCAGGCGGTTTTGGTGGTGCGGACGCCCAGGCTGCCGATCCCTTCGGTACGGCTGATTTCCAGGTCTCGCACGGCGTGGTACTGGTATTGGGTGACATTGCCTTTGTAGTCGGTATGGTTGAGCAGGTTGCCGCGCGCGTCATAGCCGAAGCGTCCGTTGCCGGCTGGGCAGCCGACGGCGGCGGTGCGGCTGGTCTGTTCCAGCAGCAGGCGATGGCCCAACGGTTTGAAGGTGTAGCGCACGGTGCCGCCCAGCGGTAGCAGGACGTCGGTATGGCGGCCGGTGCCCAGTTGGCTATCCGTCTGGTAGCTGAGCATCACCCTGTCGGCGCCGCCGGCATGCTCGGCGGTGCGGGCTCGGCCGTCGTCGTAGTAGCCCCAGCTGGCGTAGCGCTGGCTATCCTCGTCGAGGATGCCGGTCAGTAGCCGCGATAGCTTGACGTCGCCTTGGTCGGCCTTCTCGTACAGGTACTGGCGGGTGGTGCCGTCGGGTCGGGTGACATGGGTGAGACGACCCTGGTCGTCGTATTGGTAGCGAACCTTGGCGCCGTCTTCGCGGGTGAAGCCGGCGATGCGGTTGGGATGCTCGCCGGCATAGTCGACCATGAGGGTACGGCCATAGACATCTCGGATACCGAGCAGCCGGCCTTCATGATAGCTGTATTCCAATATGGGGCCGCCATAGGCGATGTGCTGCAGCAAGCGGCCTTGGGTATTGAAGGTATAGACGCCGTCGCTGGTCTGGACGGTGATGTGTTCCGCGAAGACGTTGATCCTCAATTGGAATTTGTTGCTGCTGTCGCGTAGCGTGCCGTCACTGCTGAAGGCGACGGTGGCGCCGTCGGGCATGGTCAGGCGGTAGTATTGGGGGCTCAGGGCGCTGTTGGCGTCGGACATCCAGCGCCAGTCGGGGTCGAGGTCGGCGGGTCTGTTGTCGCCTACCACTGGCCGGGTGGCGCGGGTGATGCGGGGTAAGGCATCCAGGCTCCAACCCAGGCCGATACCGTCATCCTGGCCGGCCAGGGCGGCGAGGCTGTTGTAGGTGCGGCGGATTACGCCGCCTGCCCAGGGCAGGTCGGTTTCAACTTGGTACTTGTTGCCGTTGGCGGGGTTGATGGGGTTGCCCACGGCGTAGCAGGTGGGGCCCATGTCGGGATCGACGTCGTCCCGGACATCAGAGCCGGGGGGATAGGGGGCGCAGCGGCCGGGTGAGCCGCTGTCTTTGACGAGATACTGGCCGGCGGGGCATTGGGTACGGCAGCTGAAGCTGACCAGCCCCACGAATTGGCCGGCAGGGCACTTGGGGGCTTGCTTGAAACAGTAGTATGGGTTGTTCGGGAAGATGCTGGAGAGGCGCTTGGTCCAGCCTTGCGTGGTGTAGCACTCCGCTCTGGTTGACCGCAGTGTGACCGTGATGCCGCTCGACTTATCCAGTGCATCCTGTTTGACAGCCCAGCCATGGTCGTACGTCTCTGGGGCCCGCAACTGCATATGATCAGACAGCTTGGGCAAGGGGCAGCGTTCGAAGGCCTCTGCCGCGGTCTCGCCAGAGCAGCCGCCTCGGTCGAACCAGTGTTGCGGGGTGAATTGGTAGCAATAGCCTTCCTTGCATTCGTCAATCCGGACAGCGGCCTGCGCGGCGCCCAGCAGGAGTGTTAGCGACAGTAGGGCGAGGAGGACACGCATGGGGGAACTCAATCTTCAGGAGGCGGGGCAGCAGGCGGGATCAGTATGCGAGTTCGCCGGTGATGCGAACCAGTGCTACGCCCGGCGCGACGGTATCCGGCAGGGGCTTGAACTGGGCAGTGGCCAGGGTGGCGCGGGCGGCCTGGGCCAGTAAATCGGCGCCAGGTACGTCGGGCAGGGCATCGAT
>NZ_JBAMDD010000030.1:0-5411 GCF_036961565.1 Chitinimonas sp. JJ19 | reverse complement strand
ACCTACTTTCACACGGGTAGTCCGCACTATCATCGGCGCTGCCTCGTTTCACGGTCCTGTTCGAGATGGGAAGGCGTGGGTCCAAGGCGCTATGGCCGCCAAGCAAAACTGGCTGATACACCGATCTCTCGGCGCATCGAATTTCATGATCCGCTCTGTAGTCTCGCCACAGAGCCAATCATCGATAGAAGAAGTAACCAACTATTGGGTCGATTGTCCGCAAACCCTGGCCTCAGGCCTCTTGGGTTATAGGATCAAGCCTCACGGGCAATTAGTATCAGTTAGCTTAACGCATTACTGCGCTTCCACACCTGACCTATCAACGTCCTGGTCTTGAACGACCCTTCAGGGGACTCGAAGTCCCAGGGAAGTCTCATCTTAAGGCAAGTTTCCCGCTTAGATGCTTTCAGCGGTTATCTCTTCCGAACTTAGCTACCCGGCGATACGACTGGCGTCATAACCGGTACACCAGAGGTTCGTCCACTCCGGTCCTCTCGTACTAGGAGCAGCCCCCTTCAAACTTCCAACGCCCACTGCAGATAGGGACCAAACTGTCTCACGACGTTTTAAACCCAGCTCACGTACCACTTTAAATGGCGAACAGCCATACCCTTGGGACCGGCTACAGCCCCAGGATGTGATGAGCCGACATCGAGGTGCCAAACTCCCCCGTCGATGTGAACTCTTGGGAGGAATCAGCCTGTTATCCCCGGCGTACCTTTTATCCGTTGAGCGATGGCCCTTCCATACAGAACCACCGGATCACTATGTCCTGCTTTCGCACCTGCTCGACTTGTCAGTCTCGCAGTTAAGCATCCTTATGCCATTGCACTATCAGTACGATTTCCGACCGTACCTAGGATACCTTCGAGCTCCTCCGTTACACTTTGGGAGGAGACCGCCCCAGTCAAACTGCCTACCATGCACGGTCCCCGATCCAGATAATGGACCTAGGTTAGAACCTCAAAGGGGTCAGGGTGGTATTTCAACGTCGGCTCCACAGAAACTAGCGTCCCTGCTTCAAAGCCTCCCACCTATCCTACACAAACCACTTCAAAGTCCAATGCAAAGCTACAGTAAAGGTGCACGGGGTCTTTCCGTCTAGCAGCGGGGAGATTGCATCTTCACAAACATTTCAACTTCGCTGAGTCTCGGGTGGAGACAGTGTGGCCATCGTTACGCCATTCGTGCGGGTCGGAACTTACCCGACAAGGAATTTCGCTACCTTAGGACCGTTATAGTTACGGCCGCCGTTTACCGGGGCTTCGATCAAGAGCTTGCACCCCATCAATTAACCTTCCGGCACCGGGCAGGCGTCACACCGTATACGTCCACTTTCGTGTTGGCACAGTGCTGTGTTTTTAATAAACAGTCGCAGCCACCTTTTCACTGCAACCCCATCGGCCTTCACCTGTACAGGCTACAACCTACCGGGGCACACCTTCTCCCGAAGTTACGGTGTCAATTTGCCGAGTTCCTTCACCCGAGTTCTCTCAAGCGCCTTAGAATTCTCATCCTACCCACCTGTGTCGGTTTGCGGTACGGTCTTTCTGTAACTGAAGCTTAGCGGCTTTTCCTGGAAGCAGAGCATCAACCACTTCGTCTGCAAGCAGACTCGTCATCACGCCTCAGCTTAGTCTCGCGGATTTGCCTACGAAACACGCCTACACGCTTAAACCGGGACTTCCAACACCCGGCTGGCCTAGCTTTCTCCGTCCCCACATCGCATTACAGAAAGGTACGGGAATATTAACCCGTTTCCCATCGACTACGCTTTTCAGCCTCGCCTTAGGGGCCGACTCACCCTGCGCCGATGAACGTTGCGCAGGAAACCTTGGGTTTTCGGCGACAGGGACTTTCACCCTGTTTATCGCTACTCATGTCAGCATTCGCACTTCCGATACCTCCAGCATGGTTCACACCACACCTTCGCAGGCCTACGGAACGCTCCTCTACCATATGCTTACGCATATCCCTAGCTTCGGTTCATAGTTTGAGCCCCGTTACATCTTCCGCGCAGGACGACTCGACCAGTGAGCTATTACGCTTTCTTTAAATGATGGCTGCTTCTAAGCCAACATCCTGGCTGTCTATGCCTTCCCACTTCGTTTTCCACTTAACTATGCATTTGGGACCTTAGCTGAGGGTCTGGGTTGTTTCCCTTTCGACACCGGACGTTAGCACCCGATGTCTGTCTCCCAAGCTCGCACTTGACGGTATTCTGAGTTTGCCATGGTTTGGTAAGTCGCGATGACCCCCTAGCCATAACAGTGCTTTACCCCCGTCAGTGATACTTGAGGCACTACCTAAATAGTTTTCGAGGAGAACCAGCTATTTCCAAGTTTGTTTAGCCTTTCACCCCTATCCACAGCTCATCCCCTAGTTTTGCAACACTAGTGGGTTCGGTCCTCCAGTGGGTGTTACCCCACCTTCAACCTGGCCATGGATAGATCACTTGGTTTCGGGTCTACACCCAGCAACTGAACGCCCTATTCGGACTCGCTTTCGCTACGCCTCCCCTACTCGGTTAAGCTTGCTACTGAATGTAAGTCGCTGACCCATTATACAAAAGGTACGCAGTCACCCCACGAAGAGGCTCCCACTGTTTGTATGCATCCGGTTTCAGGTTCTATTTCACTCCGCTCCCGCGGTTCTTTTCGCCTTTCCCTCACGGTACTGGTTCACTATCGGTCGATGATGAGTATTTAGCCTTGGAGGATGGTCCCCCCATCTTCAGACAGGATTTCTCGTGTCCCGCCCTACTTGTCGTACGCTTAGTACCACCGATTGCTTTTCATATACGGGGCTATCACCCACTATGGCCGGACTTTCCATTCCGTTCTATTAAACAATCGACTATCACGTACAGGCTCTTCCGCGTTCGCTCGCCACTACTTACGGAATCTCGGTTGATTTCTTTTCCTTCAGCTACTTAGATGTTTCAGTTCGCTGAGTTCGCTTCCTCAGACCTATGTATTCAGTCTGGGATACCCTTGCGGGTGGGTTTCCCCATTCGGACATCTCCGGATCAAAGCTTAATTGCCAGCTCCCCGAAGCTTTTCGCAGGCTTACACGTCCTTCATCGCCTATCATCGCCAAGGCATCCACCAGATGCACTTATTCGCTTGACCCTATAACCGAAGAAGCCTGAGTCCTGTTCTCCCTTCCGGTCGACCAGTCTCATCTTCTGATTACAGGTGTTTGCGTTATCTTCCACCAGCGCTGACTGTGCTGGCTTCCGATCGATACAATCAACCCAATTTACTTCCAACCCACCACACAGCATCGCTGCTGCACAGTGTGTCAGATCATTGGTTACTTCTTCCATCTTGTTAAAGAGCAAAGTACCTTATGGCTAAGAAGCCAAACAGCAATAAACCATCCATCCCTGACTCCGGATAGTGATTCACTGGTGTTTGTTCTCTTGGCGTCGAGTCCTGCCAACTAGGCAGGTGGTGGAGGTTGACGGGATCGAACCGACGACCCCCTGCTTGCAAAGCAGGTGCTCTCCCAGCTGAGCTAAACCCCCATTACGGCGCTTGGTGGGTCAGATAGGAATCGAACCTATGACCCCCGCCTTATCAAGACGGTGCTCTAACCGACTGAGCTACTGACCCAGCTTGCCTCGACTGAGCTACAGTCTCTCGACTGTCTCTCGGTACTTCACAACACACAACCGATAAGTGTAGACACTTGACCCTTGGGTCTTCTCTAGAAAGGAGGTGATCCAGCCGCAGGTTCCCCTACGGCTACCTTGTTACGACTTCACCCCAGTCATGAATCCTACCGTGGTAACCGGCCTCCTTGCGGTTAGCCTAGCTACTTCTGGTAGAACCCACTCCCATGGTGTGACGGGCGGTGTGTACAAGGCCCGGGAACGTATTCACCGCAGCATGCTGATCTGCGATTACTAGCGATTCCGACTTCATGCACTCGAGTTGCAGAGTGCAATCCGGACTACGATCGGCTTTCTGGGATTGGCTCCACCTCGCGGCTTGGCAACCCTCTGTACCGACCATTGTATGACGTGTGAAGCCCTACCCATAAGGGCCATGAGGACTTGACGTCATCCCCACCTTCCTCCGGTTTGTCACCGGCAGTCTCCTTAAAGTGCTCAACTGAATGGTAGCAACTAAGGACAAGGGTTGCGCTCGTTGCGGGACTTAACCCAACATCTCACGACACGAGCTGACGACAGCCATGCAGCACCTGTGTCTAGGTTCCCTTTCGGGCACATCCACGTCTCTGCGGACTTCCTAGCATGTCAAGGGTAGGTAAGGTTTTTCGCGTTGCATCGAATTAATCCACATCATCCACCGCTTGTGCGGGCCCCCGTCAATTCCTTTGAGTTTTAATCTTGCGACCGTACTCCCCAGGCGGTCTACTTCACGCGTTAGCTGCGTTACTAAGGTATTGCTACCCCAACAACTAGTAGACATCGTTTAGGGCGTGGACTACCAGGGTATCTAATCCTGTTTGCTCCCCACGCTTTCGTGCATGAGTGTCAGTGTTAACCCAGGGGGCTGCCTTCGCCATTGGTGTTCCTCCGCATCTCTACGCATTTCACTGCTACACGCGGAATTCCACCCCCCTCTGCCACACTCTAGCCACGCAGTCTCCAATGCAGTTCCCAGGTTGAGCCCGGGGATTTCACATCAGACTTGCGTAACCACCTGCGCACGCTTTACGCCCAGTAATTCCGATTAACGCTTGGACCCTACGTATTACCGCGGCTGCTGGCACGTAGTTAGCCGGTCCTTATTCTTCAGGTACTCTCATCCCCGCCTAGTATTAGCAGGCAGGATTTGCTCCCTGACAAAAGAGCTTTACAACCCGAAGGCCTTCTTCACTCACGCGGCATGGCTGGATCAGACTTGCGTCCATTGTCCAAAATTCCCCACTGCTGCCTCCCGTAGGAGTCTGGGCCGTGTCTCAGTCCCAGTGTGGCGGATCATCCTCTCAGACCCGCTACGGATCGTCGCCTTGGTGAGCCTTTACCTCACCAACTAGCTAATCCGACATCGGCCGCTCGTATAGCGCGAGGCCCTAAGGTCCCCCGCTTTCATCCGTAGATCGTATGCGGTATTAATCCGACTTTCGCCGGGTTATCCCCCACTACACGGTACGTTCCGATGCATTACTCACCCGTTCGCCACTAACCTAGGAGCAAGCCCCTAGATCCGTTCGACTTGCATGTGTAAAGCATGCCGCCAGCGTTCAATCTGAGCCAGGATCAAACTCTTGAGTTCAATCTCTGTTTTGAAACATTTCTGGCATTTCGCAAAATCAATCTCGTCGAAACGATCTTGATCATTACGTAAGCCTTTGACCCTCAAGTCAAATGCCTACGCTTATCGGTTGTATCTTGTTAAAGAGCGTTTGCTTCTTCAGACCCACTCCGCTAAACTCAT